>AP023241.1 GCA_016592635.1 Methyloprofundus sp. | reverse complement strand
GAAAAATCTTATTCTAAGAATAAATTAGTCAAAAAATGTATTTTACAAGCCTATAAAGAAGTGAATTCATCATAAAAACTATATTGTAAAAGTCTAACCTTTTTATTTAATAGCATTATTAACAATAACTTATTAGTTATAATCAACAAAACATACCTCGTAAAAGTAGGAACGCCTTATCGGTGTATCGAGAACACTTTTCAACAAATAATTAGATCATTCAACTAGGTTATTTTTCAACACCATGCGCAGTATCACTAATATAACCAACATTTTTAATAATCAAAATAGCCCCATCACGCTTAATAATATGGTTTTTCTGTAATTTTTGAAAAGCTCGGGTTACGGTTTCTCGAGTCACGTTAATCATAATGGCCAACTCTTGATGCGTAGGAATATGGGTAATCGTGACATCCCCCTCTTTTGACTGATGACTCATTTTTAGTAATTGCGCACAAATACGCTGTAACGGGGTAGGCATGGCCAATAAGGAGCGTTGCGCAATAGATTCACGTAGACGTTGTGCTAACCGATTATTAATAATAGCTGCAATTTCTGGGGAAACCTTGATCAGCTGTTGAACAATATTAGCGGGGATCATAATAAAACGCGCAGTCGACAAAGCAACCACAAATTCTGGGGCAGGCAAGCGATCAATCACCGAAAGTTCCCCAAAAAAATCATTCTGCTCAATAAAATACAAACCTGCTTCATGACCATCTAAGGTGATATCAACACCTTGTAAACGGCCTTCTAACAATAAACCCAAAGAATGTGCCACCTCTCCTTTTTGCATGACTATTTTGCGGCGTGGCACTTCTGCTAGTGAAGCATGTTGACTGAGTTGCTCAATCACTTTATCAGGTAGCGTATTAAATAACTTAAACTGCTTAAGTGTAACGGTAGCTATCGACATTAATGAGGTTTATTTAGCACAAAAATTATGATGAATAACAACAATGCACTATAGATTATATATTTCCATAGCAATGTGATTATACGCACACCCATAAAAGTAGGCAGGTCGTATTATATTCAGTTCACCCTGCGAGATAAGAAAATGATTGCCAAACAAATAACGTTATTTTTATTAGCAATAGTCCTTAACTTAAGTCTTAATGCTGCCTATGCCGTGGAACAAACCTCGGTAGGCACTGTCACGCTTGTTATTGGCCAAACTCAAGCAATCAATAAAATGGGTGAACCAAGAATTTTAAAGCGTACTGATGCCATATTTGTTGGCGATACCATTGAAACCAATAAAAGTGCGCACCTGCATATTAAATTTATTGATGATGGCCGCATTAGTATTCGTCCGGAAAGTAGATTGCATATTGAAGCTTATCAATACAATCAAGTTAGCCCTGAGAAAAGTGCTATTCGATTTTTCTTGGAACAAGGAGTGTTACGTAGCATTTCCGGCAAAGCAACTGAAGCTGCTCACGATCGTTACCGTATGAATACCCCAGTTGCGGCATTAGGTGTATTGGGTACCGACTATGTGGTCAGAACTTCAGATACACAAACATTAGCAGCGGTTTATAGTGGTGGAATTGCCTTATCACCCATTAATTATGGCTGTACTAACTCTGGTTTTGGAGTGTGTTCCTCTGCAACAGTACTCACGGCTGATATGGGAAGCTTATATTTAGAGGTTAATTTAGGGGAAAATCAATCTAGATTAAAAAACCAGTCAGAATCTGTTAGTAAGACATTAATCAATAATTCTAAAGAATCCGAAAACACCTCTAGTGCCGTATCTAAAGAAAATAATAAGGAAGAAACTCGGGCTGACACCAAAGGAGATACATTAAATGCAAAAAATAGTGAGACTAGATTAACTAAGCCTGCCAGTAATGCAACGGATACTGACTTGGCTAGTAACGCAAAATTAGGTGCCTCTCCTGAAACGCCCAGCCCAGTAAGTGAGCCTGTTGGCCCTATGCCGCATCTTATTCCAGCACTTGAGTCAAAAGAACCCGTTTTTACTTGGGCACGTTGGACAAAAGGACAGCACCCTGATGATACTTTAAGTCAATCACAACGTCAGGTAACCAAAGATAAAAAAATAACCGTTGGTAACCAATATGTGGGTTTATTCAGAAATACAGGCTCTATAGCAGACCAACGGCCACAAACAGGCATATTTAATTTTAATTTACAGCAAAGTCATGTGGTCTTTATCAGACCTGGCGAAACTTGGCAAAGTGCAGAAACTGCAACGCTCAATAAAGCAGCACTACAAATTGACTTTGGTAAGCAACAAGTGACCACCAACTTAGAAATGTCGACACCCACGATTAGTGCTACCCAATTGAACACCACAGGCAACATTAATGATAAAGGGCTTTTTATTGGTTCCAATAATAATGAAACCATATCAGGTGCCATTTCATCAACGGGTAATGAAGTCGGTATGATATTTGAGAAGCCTTTAGCAAATGGTACTTTTAACGGTATCAGTGAATGGCAAAAACAGTGATACATAATGACTTAAAAACATTGCTGCCTTTTATCAGCGCTTTAATCATTAGCTTATTGCTATCATGGGCTGCTTGTGACTTTCTGGGGAGAACAGAAGCACAAATCAGTGATAAAGAATGGCAATGGATTGCAAGTGATGCACCGATAGAACGCCGTATTATCATTGTCGATATTGATGAAGCCAGTACTATTAAATATGGCGCCTGGCCTTGGCCAAGAGAACAAGTTGCTAAACTTTCACGTCGTATTAATGAACTAGGTGCATCATTACAAATTGTTGATATGATCTTTACTGCCGAACAAGCAGGCGATCATCAACTTGCCGCACAATTTAAACAACACCCTACCGTACTTGCTGAAATATTGGCTTTAAATGCGGATGATTCCACTCAGGCAGGTACTTTGATTGCCGGGCAAGCTATGGCTCAATGTGCAGATAACTATCCAACAGCCAATGCCTATATCGCTAATAACAGTACCATAGCAGCCAGCACAGCTGCCGCAGGTCATATAACCCCCCATATTGATCGTGATGGGGTTGTACGTCGTCTACCTGCGTTTATTTGCCAGAATGATAAAGCCTACCCTGCCTTAGCACTTTCAGCACTAGCCACTGGGATTGGCGGCGGTCACTTTGAATTACACAGCAGTGATGCTTGGTTACAAGCAAAGCACACGTTAAGACACCCTGAACTACCGGAAATTGGTATTCCACTTAGCGAAGCACATGATATCTTGCTGCCTTGGTGGTTACCACGCCAAGCCTTAATCTCGATATCTGCAACGGAAATACTCGCTGGTACCTTGGATGAAAATTTACTACAAGGTGCTTGGGTTATTATTGGTTCTAGTGCGTTTGGGACTGGCGATACCCTGCCGACACCACAAGCTAAAATTGTTGATGGTGTTGAAGTACATGTACAACTACTGTCTGCCTTGCTCGATAATAAAATACCGTATCAACCACAAGGGGCTAACTATCTACAAGCTTTATGGATCTTAGCCATTACTGGTTTTATGGCTTTATTGCTAAGATTTAAAGGCAGGCTCGCTATTTATGCTCCGCCATTGGTAGGGCTAAGTTTAGTGGCACTGACTTTATTGCTACAAGTACTTTTATTAGCCAACCAACATATTTGGTTAAGTGCGATTACTGTCATTATTTACACCTTATTACTCGGTTGTTTCTTAGCCATTAAAGGTTATGCTGATACTTGGGTAGAAAACCAACGCCTCTACAATAACTTAAGCAGTTATTTGCCTAAGCATGCTGCAAAATTGATAGCCAGCCAAGACCCGATTAGCACCATGGCCGCACATCATGAGCAAGTGTTTGTCATGTATGTTGATTTGCGTAACTTCTCCAACTGGTGTGAGCAGCTACCGGCCGAGCAAATCGGTGCCATCCTGCATAGTTTTTACAAAACCGTCACCGAAACCGTAGACAAACATGGTGGTCAAACTGAAAAATATATTGGTGATGCGGTATTAGCTGTGTGGCGAGAAGGAGATCAAGGCATATTACCTGCAGCGCAACAACTACTGCAAGATATTGAACAGCTCTTTGGTGAAGAATCAAACAATCAAGAATTACCCCCACTCGGCCTTGGCATTGGTATTGAAAAAGGCGAAATTTTAGCGGGTTCTTTCGGGCCAGCACAACGCCGTGAATATGCGATATTAGGCAAAACCGTTTCTACCGCCATCCAACTACAAGAAATGACCATTGAGCTGGCCTTACCTATTCTGATTGGTGAGCAAGCAGCACAGCAATGGCAAGCTAGTGAAAACCTTGAGACTCAAGGTAAGTTTATGCTCACAGGTTTACCTAGTGGTATGGAGATTTTTACGCCTGTATAACCGACCATAAAAAGGTAGTCATATCTTTTTAAAGCGTTCCTAAAGGTACGATAGTAAAAAAAGGCATTACCTATCTATTTTTAATGGTAAGAAAAATGGCATTAATAAATTTTTTTAAGGCTATTTTTGTTCTAAAAAAAATAGAAATCTCGGTTAATAGTTAATATATAGTTAATATAAGTTACAGGGTAAAAAAAAGCTCTGTAGGCTTTGGTATTAAAGGGATTAAGAAATAAGTCGGTTCCCAAAGTCACGATAGTCGGTTCCCAAAGTCACGATAGTCGGTTCCCAAAGTCACGATAGTCGGTTCCCAAAGTCACGATAGTCGGTTCCCAAAGTCACGATAGTCGGTTCCCAAAGTCACGATAGTGAATTATCAGTATTTTTGACACTTCTAAGGCAGATAAATGGGTAAATGGTTCCTGATACCTCGATACTAATGTATAGTATCGATCATATTTTGGTTCCTGATACCTCGATGTTTTATGGCTGATATTCTTTCACCTGCTAAATGCAAATCTGAACAAACTAAGTTTTTTAGTTGTGATATTTTTGATACTTACAAAGATGACTCTGCTTCTATGGAGCACCCTGTTTTTAGTTTATCAACTAAACCAGACTATCGAATGTTGGTATATAAATATAATGGCAATACCATCAAAATAAAGCCGAGTTATACGGGATTAGCAACGATTCATGATAAAGACATCCTACTTTATTTAACTTCATGCTTAATGAATGCAAAGAACAAAGGTTTGTATATATCTAATAGGATTAGATTTACTGCTTATGAGTATCTTGTTGCGACAAAGAAAACAACAACAGGAAAATCATATATAAAATTGCAAGAAAGTTTAGAAAGGTTAAGTGGAACTCGTATTGAAACTGATATAAAAACTCGTGGTAGGCAAATAACAGAGGAGTTTGGTTTAATTAATAGTTGGCATGTTGTTCGAGAAAGAGAAGATGGACAGATGATTGCTGTTGAAGTGGTATTGTCTGAATGGTTTTATAATTCAGTTTTGGGTAACTCAGTGCTTAGTATAGATCGGGACTATTTCAAATTGAGAAAGCCTACTGAACGACGCTTATATGAATTAGCTAGAAAACATTGTGGTAATCAAGTGATGTGGAAAATAAGTCTAGATAAGCTTAAAGACAAAATAGGCTCAAATTCACAGCTAAAAAAATTAAGGTTTAATATAAGAAAACTAATAGAAAGCAACCACCTACCAGAATACAACATCTCCATGGAAAATGATGTCGTTACTTTTACCCGAAAATCACCGCCTAAAGTAAATAAAGCCCCCAAGAAATTAAGTCAACATATCAGCGAACCAGACATTAATAAGCATGCAAGACCAGGAGAGAGTCGCGCGCAAGTTATTGCTAGATTAAAAGAATTGCAAACAGCACTTCGTTAAAAATCTGCATCAACACAGCTCAAGGAAATAAATGCAAGTAAGGAAACTACTTATATTCTTGTCTATGCTGCTTAGCCCTGTATGGCTACACGCAGAATCCATCCCAGATACTGAAGAAATCACCAAACTCTTAACGCATACCGAACAACTGATCACCGAACAACACTACCAAGAAGCCGCTGATATTCTAGAGCGGGTCTTAATGCTCGCTCCCGATACTCAAGGCGCAGCGGATGCCTATCAACAAGTATTGCAACTGATGGCATTACAACAATCAGGCCACCAACTTAGCTTAGATCCCCCTCCCACATGGAATACACTGGCGATACTCGGTGCCAAAATCGGCGGGGGCAATAATCTCAATAGAGGCCCGACATATCAACAAGGTATTTTAGAGCTGGCCAAAAACCAACAACCACAAAGTGGCTATGGCTTAGAAACCTATGGTAATTTTCAAGCGAATACCCAGCTAGGTAAAGCCACCCGACTTAATATACATGCACAGTTTCAGCAACGCAGTACCAACCGGCATAACTTCACTGATTATATAGGTCTGAATGGCGGCTTTAACCTACAGCATGCGCTGCGTAATCAAGATGAAATCGGCTTAGCGCTCTATGGAGACTTTATCCGCTATGATAATGGTAGCCAATTTTATGCTATTGATGTGCAATCGCGTTATCGCTGGCGGCGCAGCAATATTTGTCAGCCACAAATAGGGGTTGATTTACAATGGCAACATCAACTTAATAATAATACCTTTGATCAACTCTACACAGGCTTGCACACTAGCTTACATTGCCAATTCAGTACTGGCTTATATAGCCTAGAATTAGGTACAGGTAATGCTTGGGCATTACATGACAACCCTGGCGGTAATCAAACACGCCTTAACACCCAACTAACCCATAATATTCAAAATAGCTGGGTTATTGATAACGCCAATATAAATAGTTACTTAAGGTTTGATTATCAGCAAGGTCAAACAGGTTATAGTCCCATCTTAAATAACAATGCTATTCGTAACCTACACCGCCTGAGTCTTGGAGCTCAATATCGCTGGCCGATCAGTCAGCGCTATGGTTATTGGTCAGGCGTACTCAGTATTAGCTGGCAACGTCAGTACAGTAATATCCAACTATTTGAATTTAATTCACTAGAATCTTGGGTTGGTGTTGAAGTAATTTGGTAGAAATATCGCTAAAGCTATTGAAATATAAAAAAAATACCCTAAAATAGTTAGTGAGACAGTTAATGATAATTCCCTGTGATTGAAGTCACAACGTTTAAAGGGCTTTTTATATATTATACTGCCACGGATTGACTAATGTTAGTTTGCCATTCTGCTGAGCATCTTTACCAATAAGGCTGTTCAGCAGAATGACAGGATTGTTTCATTCTTTAAAGAGTATTTAGTCGACTAAAAACTTTTCATTTTAATTTATAACTTATTTGCTGGAGAACAACATGGGTGATTTACCCTTATTAGGTACCAATGCACAAATTATTCGCATTGTAGAAGCATTGTTTGGCGTACAACCTGGAAACACGTTCTACACGAACTTCCAAGATTACGTTGCAGAAACAAGTGTAGATGCATTATCAAATGCGTTAGTCGGTGCACTAGCACCTGCTGATGCTGAGTCTCTAGCTGCAACCGTTGCTGCAAACTACCAAGTTGACGCTGATTTAGAAACAGATGATGGTTCAAACGTAATTGAGTTACTTGAAACTTATATCACTGCACAACTTAACACGGTTCCTGAAGCGGAATGGGGTGCAAAAGTATTAGAAATCACTAACCAATATACAAACCTATGGACTGATCCTCTATTAGGTGAGTCAGTGACTAAATTCAATGATATGGTAGTTAAATCATTAGTTTACTCTGCAAATCCTGCAAACCCTGATGTTAACAATCCTGATGGCGGACCAGTTGTAGGCGATGATATTTTGCTAACAACCGCTCAAGACAACTTGGCTGGTACGGATGCAAATGATGTATTTAATGCATTTATCTTTGACAACCAAAATACACTACAATCAGGCGATATTCTTGATGGTGGTGCAGGTACGGATACATTATTTGCAGATATTGGTAACTCACAAAACTTTGCGATTACACCACATACAACAAGTGTTGAAAAATTATTAGTACGCGCTGAAGCAGCAGCGGAAACTAACGACAGTAATGACAACAACATGTCTACTGCTGTACAAATTGATGCTGAACGCATGAAAGGTACAAATTGGTATGAGTCTAACAACTCTCGTGCTGATGTGATCATCGAAGATGTACGTGTCTTAAGAAAAGATGCTTATGGTGATGAGTCTGATCAAATCACACAAGATGTGACGGTAGCAATGGTCTCTACTGATCCTGGCCTAGTTGATTTGGGTGTTTATTTTGATCAACACTCACTTACCCCCGAAGGTGAAAAAGAAAGTAATTCAATTACTCTATCTGTTGGTAACCAACTTGAAATAGATAAAGGTTTTGATTCAGAAAAACCATTAGATGATATCCCTTATACAAAAGTTGCCTTTTTAGTCAATGAGCAGCCAGTGATACTTTCTTTTGATCTAACAGCTGTTGATACTTATGATCAAATGTGGGTAGCTATAGAAGATGCTTTCAATGCTGCAAAAGCAGATGGTCCTTTTAGTGATTCACTACAAGGCATTGACATTGTTAGAAAAATTGATTCTGATCAATTCATTAGTAAAGATGGTGAAAAAAGATTTGCTGATGAATATGAGCTAACCGCTGCTGACGGAAAAATAGCACCGGATCCTACCATCGGTTGGGCTCTTGATGGCGTATTACCACCAAACAATGCATTCTCTGCAACAGTAGCACAAGGTGATCCACAAGTAACAAGTAACCTCATTACTGCCAACATCCTGCTTGATGATGTAGGTCGTGGTTCAATGGGTGGTGACTTGGTTGTCGGTGGCCTTTCTATCGGCGCAGACGCAAGCCTAGTCGGAACAGGCTCAGGCGCAACGTCTAACTCTAAAGGTGTTGAGCAGTTTGATATTATTGTTGAGCGCAACAGTGAATTACAAGAAATTCAATCGACTAACAATACATTAGAAGTTGTTAATATCGTCAATGGCGACAACAAAGGTAACTTGGTTGTTGCAGGTGATACTAATGTTGATAACGATCTACCAGGTGCTGATGCCGATGCCAGAGGTTTGACTGATGTGCGTGTTTTAGATGCATCGACAATGGAAGGTACGGTTGCTCTTGATGCGGTATTAAGTGGTGCAGTGGTTGGTAAATACTTGGAACGTCAAGATTTTGCCACTAATGCAGCCGCTGACAATGTTGATTTTAAATATGACTTGGGGACTAATGACGATAGCCTAGTATTAGGTATCTCTAGTGCTAACTTAGAAGTAGCAGGTACTAATGCTGCTGTTCCTACTATCCCTACTATTACTAGTACTGGTACCACTACTAGAGAAGACTTTATTCTTGACGTCAATGGTAACAGCGGTAATGATAAAATCACTACTTTAATTGGTACAGGTGCAGGTACGGCAACAACTAACTGGTATATTAATAGCAAAATCAACGCTAACTTAACAGTTAATGGTGATGCAGGTGATGATACGATCAGAACGCAAGGTGCTGGTGATTTCAATATCAACGGTGGCTCAGGTAACGATACTGTATATGCTAACAATGATGGTATCGGTATTGCACCAACGGGTAGCGGTGAAATCCAAACACTAAACTTTGCAGGATTGACTGCTGAAGTAGGTGGAACTGTTCAGGTTGGTATCACTTCGCTAGCAACGGTTAACCCTGTTGTACCAAATCTGGTTACGCTTTTTGCTGATGATAACGACCAAACCATTGCAGCTAGAGTGTTGGCTAAACTAAACACTTTGGATAACGTGGGTTTGACTGGTGATGATGTTAATGGTGATGGCGTTGTTGATACGTTTGCTATCACTGGTGCAACCGCAGCCGTTGCAGAAGTACAAACGATCACTTTTGCTGGTCCTCTTACTGGGTCAGGTAACATTCAAATCAACATTAATGGTACGCCTGTTACGACTGCGGTATTAAATACTGATACGGCAACAACGGTTGCACAAAAAGTGCAAAATGCAGTAACTGCTGCAGGTATTGCTACTGTTGCTAGTGTGACTGAAAGTTCAGGTGCTCTTACAATTACCTATACAACCGCTGCTGGTGATGTTGCGCCTGTTGTATTGGTTGCTGCAGGTACGACTGCGACAGCTGCTGCACCTTTATTAACAACAGCAACAGGGACAGATTTTGCTGCTGCTAATACGGGTACTACCGTGCAAATTAACTATGGTACGCAGAATGATATCGAGCAACTATCTCCAGTTGCTGTTGATGTTGCATTAGGTGGTGCTACGATAGAAACTGCGGCTAATACAGCGGCTGTTAACTCTACGGTTGCTACAACGACTGAAGGTGATGGAGCTGCTATTAGCGAGGTGCAAACCATAGATTTCACTGGTTTAATCGTTGATACTACCGGATCTATTATGATTGGCGGCCATGCTGTTACTATTTTTGCTGGTGATAATGCGGCTGCTATCGCAGCGAGAGTTGCGCTGGCTTTAAACACTGGTCTTGTTGATATTGATGGTGATGGTGTTAATGAATTAGCAGGTGCTGCTACAGCGGCAGCTAACGTTGTGACCTTGACTTACGATGGTTTTGCTAATAAATCACAAATCGTAGTTGCTGATGGTTCCGCTACTTATGGTTGGACGGGTACTGAAACTATTCCTTTCACAGTCACTCAAGGTACTGCAGGTACTGCGGAAGTCACAGTATTAGATTTCTCAGGGTTGACTTTTACAGGGGCTACTAACGCGGCTAACTTAACGATTGGTGACGGTGCGACTGTTACTGTTGCACTTGCTAATGGAGATACCGCAGCACAAATGGCGGCTAAAGCGGCTATTGCAATTAATGGTAATAATGTTGATTCAGAAGCGACTGCAGATATTGCCATTGCGACTGGAAATACAGTGACCATTACTTCAGGTGCGGTTGGTGTTAGAGCGGCTGATATTTCGGTTACTGCTGAAAATGCAGCATCTCAGTTTGCTAAAGTAGGTTCTATTACAAGTACTGCAGCAGCGACTAGCGTTGACGGTTTTGCAGGTAGTGTTGCAACTTGGGCTGTGAATGCTGCTAATAGAGATATTAGTAACTTGCAAAGTAACCCTGAAGTGGCTGATGGTATTCTGTTCAAATCAATGCTAACGGTTACTTACTCAGGTGCTAGAAATGCTAGCTCTGGCGTTATTAACGACGCAGCTAATGACTTTTCTAACGGTTTTGAAAAGAAAGTGCCTATTGGTACGACTGATAATCTAGGTAGCCGTTTACAAGTTAACCAAGCAATCAAAGATGCAATCAACAATGATGCAACACTTAGCAAACTATTAATGGCGACTGATGGTCCTGCTAATACTTTGGTAATCACATCATTAGTCGATGGTCGTTTTGAAGCGAATGATTTAGAAATCAAAATCATGGCACCGACTAGCTTGACTGCTACAGAGTTATCTTCACTGAATGCAACGCATAAAGATTTGGTCAATAACTCGGCACTAGCTGATCTTAATGAAGCAGGTATGTTAGCTGTTATTGATGCTCAAATTGCAGCAATTGATGCAGGTGGTGCTTATACGACTGAAACATTAGCGACTCAAGGTAATGGCGGTGCTGCATTAGCGGGTACTACAAGTATTTCAGACAGTGATAATACTATCGACTTAGGGACAGGTACAGATGTTGCCGTGTTAGGGACTGATGCATCGTCTAATGACACTTTGGTAATGGAAGGGTCTTTTGGTGATGACAGCATCTTTAACTTTGTTAATACTGCGGGTGATACAGGCTTAGATATGCTGGATTTCACTGCTTACTTAACCAATGACATTAGTACAAGTAACAGTGCTTCATCTACAGTAAGAATAGCAACAACAGGTGAAAACACAGGTGTTGCTGCATCAATACTAACTGCTAATGAAGTGGCGACTGTTAATGACTTTGCAGAAAATACTGCAAGTAGTGCGACTGAAACTTGGGCTAACTTGACCGCTGCTGACTTATTGGCCGCTATTCAAGAAACCAATACAACAGGTACTAAAGATTACGGTAATATCGTAGAAAGTTCTTTTGATGTGAACACAGTTGCTGATTTGGTTGGCAATGTGCAAAACGGTATCATCATGGTTGAAAATGATAAAAATGATGGTGAATATAAAGTATTCTCAACATTTGCCAATGATACTGATAAAGACTTCACTTCAATTACTTTAGTCGGTACTATTGATTTTGGTGACACAATTGATGCTTCAGTTGCTGGCGCTTTAGTATAAGTCTTATAGTCTAGTAAGGTGGGCAAGCTATTTTGCCCATCTTTATTAAAATCTAAGTCAAAGGCGAACTCTGTATAGATTAGTAGCCTTGGTATCTGCATTAAGATACTGAATCAACATAAAAAAACCTCAGTTCAGCAATGCACTGGGGTTTTTTTATATCTTAAACATTTAATAAAAGAAAAGAAAATGGCCGATAACGAACCCAAAGTAACGATTGATAACGTAGAGTATTTACTAAAAGATTTATCCGATGAAGCGAAAGGACAAATTCAAAGTTTACAATTTGTAGAAGCAGAATTAGCGAGATTGAAAGCTTTATCAGCGGTTGCTGCTACAGCTAGAATGGCTTATCAAAATGCTTTAAAAGGTTTGTTGCCTAAGTAAGCAATCCCAATATATTGATACCCTAACTTTAAAAATACCGTCATTCCTGCGTGCTTTTAGCAGGAATCTACTACGCGAATGGATTCCCGATAAAAAGACCTCGGGAATGACGGTATTAGGGGAATTATTTACTAGGATTGGTATTAGGTTCGTGCCTCACCCACAAGCTACTTTAACTTGCCTGCCTTTTTTGCTTTAATGCGCGCGGCGGCTTGTTCCCATGATTCCCCTGGCTTTGCTAAGTGGGATATTTCTGAATATTTAACACCCCCAATAGTTAGTTCCTTCGTGTGCGCTGGCGATTTATCATTTTGTTTTTCATCAAAAACAAAATTTAAATGCGTAACTCTGCGGCCGGTTTTACTTTGGGTCCATTGCACCGTGTAGTTTGCATGGGTATTAATATCGTTAATGGCGGGTTCAATCACGTATTTCTTAAAATCTTTGATTGATTTATATTTACCTTCAATTTGAAACTGTTTTTTTAGCGACTGAATATCAACTCATTATGATTGTTAGTTTTATTATAGGAGGTTAATATTCAATTTCCTATAAAGCAACCCATTACTCCCTTTATCTCCTTAAAACCCTTTAGTAATCAATTTATTGCAAACGCTAAAATATTAAAACAAGTATAAAAATTAAAAAGGGCGTAGGGTGGAATAGCTTTAGCGTTTCCACCAAAGATAAGTCAATACACAGACAACGTGCCTCATCTTGTCGGAAAACGTTATCTGCGCTTCGCTTGATAAGCTATTCCGACCTACGTATTTATATACGGGGTGATATGACGAGAAATGAAATACCTTCTCGTCATATACTAGCAATCTCTCGTTATATCCCTTTAATTTATTCTCATATAACACGCTTATTTTTCGATATAAATTTTATATTTCCTGATGTTTCCTGCCCTGTAGAGCATTTAGAAAAATAAACATAGGGATGAAAATATTGACTAGCAATCTCTCGTCATATCAATTTTAAGTTTATTGCTTGCCTATGTATTACCTGCCAGACGGTTGCGTACTTGTTGGTAGGTTTCACCAGGTCGTGCTTGCTTGATAATGTCTTTTTCTGTTGGGTGCTGCCATGGATTATTTTTCGAGGCTCTGGTGGCTTCCTGTCCCTCTTTAAAGAAAAATTTAAAACGGATTGCATTCACTTTACG
Organism: Methyloprofundus sp.; assembly: GCA_016592635.1. Lineage (NCBI taxonomy): Bacteria > Pseudomonadati > Pseudomonadota > Gammaproteobacteria > Methylococcales > Methylococcaceae > Methyloprofundus > Methyloprofundus sp. The sequence continues at coordinate 28,331 of AP023241.1, read as the reverse complement.
ACCTTTTTTTATTAAGTCATATTGCATCGTGAAATTTGAATATTGATTAATTTGTTTTTCAGCAGGCACCAATACCCGACTGGTAAAATGCCCAAACAAGGCATATTTGTCTTCAAGTTGTAGTTTTTCACGTAAATCCAGCAGTGATATAGTCACTTCTTTTTTATCTTTAAATTGATGTTGCGCCAATATTTCATAAATTCTAACCGCATAAATCGAGCTCATTTGGGAAACATGCTCCAGTTTATATTTAGTGAATTCTTTTTGCAGTTGACTGAGGTAAGGAATAATTAACGGCGCAAAGCCAATGGCAATTTTTTGTTCTTCAGCATTGTAAGCAACATGACTCACCCAGCGCGTTTTTATTTTATGATTTGCATTGAAGTTATGCCTAGTCTCTTTTGGTAGAGCCTCGGCATCAATAAAAACATAGCGTTCAAACAGCTTTTTTTCAATTTCTTTTAGTTCAATGTAAGCTCTTTTATTATCAATGTTAAATGCTTTAGCGTAATCAGAAATTGATACTTCTATCCACATATCACTAGTGAGTGGTTCATTAGACTTCAGTTGTCCAATACAACTCAAAATTAAACGCTGCTCGTTTAAAGATAATTTGTAGTTAGCGCTAATTAAATCATTTCCTTTATAAATCGTTAGTTTATTCACAATAACCCGTTAAAAATAAAATGGTTTTGACTAAAATTAAAAGTATATTGTAGTTCTATAAATATCACAAATGTAACTTATAATTATATTTGTGATATTTCAGTACGGATTTGTGATATTTCAGTACGGATTTGTGATATTTCAGTACGGATTTGTGATATTTCAGTACGGATTTGTGATATTTCAGTACGGATTTGTGATATTTAGACTTATAACATATTGATTTAAAAGGCCAGATTGAGGCCGAAAACAAGAGTAAACAAGAAGTAAATAAGAAAAGCAACGCAAAAGGAACAGTTATCCACAATACGGAAAATAACTCCCTTTTTCTAGCATTTCTGATTTAGATGAGATTTATCGAATGACATTGTTGAATAAATAGAGAGTATTACGGTATTTCTTGCTCCATCCTCACTTTACAAAAATTAATAAAAGCACCATCAGGACTTTGTAATTCTGGTTTACCAGATTGTTCCCACCAATGCATCCAATCTGCTTCAATCGCATACACATCAAAAGTACGTCCTAAAATTCGCCTGGCTTTTTCAATGGTTTCGGGTTTGATTAATGCATCATGATTTTCGTGTACTACAATGGGTTCTTCTTCATAATGATGATAATGAAAGATCACATTGCCACGTTCGATGCTGATATTGTAATCAGGTAAATGATTGAATTTTATGATATGGCGAATGGATTCTTTGAATTTTTTAAGCGACCCTGTTGAACCTACCTTTTTATGTAGCTTCTCAATACCGATATGCCACTGTTTTTGTTTACCGCAGTGTTTGCGTGCTATTTCATAAATTCGGCGCTCTATGGGCTTCCTGAGGCGAAAATAGTCACGATTAATACTGAGTACCTCTTTGCCTAAAACAGAGTTGTATAGCCATTCTGATAGTGTGATTTCTAGTTCAACCATACGCTTAGTTTGTGGATCATCTATTACGACTTTATAACTGTCGATAATATGAAAACCTTCAAGTATTTTTTGTCCGTTGGTTTTTATATTAGTTGTAATGAGTGTACCTGCTAGACGATCAAATGCCCGCCGTAATCGCTTGTAACTTTCTCCTCCAGTAGGTCGGTTTGTTGTGATCAGTAAGTCATGTGCTTTAAAACGAACTTTTCTACTAGGAGTCTCTCCTTGATTAATTCCAGCCATCAGTTGTGAAATACAATAAATCAGAATATCTTTATCATGAATAGTCGCCATTCCATAAGCACTAGGGGCTATTTTCACAGTATTTTCATTATGTTCATAATTCCTTATTTTGGTATCTATTTTTGTAGATAGGCTAAATAAAGGATGTTCCATACTGGCGATATCGCTTTTGGGGATGACTTCCCCAAAATCACAAATAAATAAATCCTTTTCAGGATGACGAATAGGTAATAACGGTTCAGTCACTTTTGAAGTCCTTAAAATTGGCCCCTGAAATCTTTATTTATTCGTAGTTTTAGGGACTTTTAGAAAAACTACTCCTATATTTTCGTAGTTTCATGGGTTAATGTCAAATATTTATTCGTAGTTTTAGGGGTAGCTTCGTGATTTCAGGGGCATAACGTAGTTTCAAGGACTAAATGGCGTAGTTTTAGGGGCTTTTATTTCGTAGTATTAAGGCTAAATTCACGTAGTTTCAGGGGTAAAATAAAAAGTTACCCACAAGGTAATATATTGATTTATATGTTAAATTAGAGATATTGAAAAATCCGTAACACTATAACACTTCTTTATAACTCTTATAACACTAGGCAGTGGCCTGTGGATAACTTTTAAATTTATAATTTTTAGCATATTTAAATTGTGTAAAAACCTGTCCTGACAGTTGTGTCAGGCTAGTAGTCATGTATGACATGGTTAGCCTGACAGATTGTCAGTAATCTAAATCTTTATCTATATTCTATAAAAAATAAATAGGGTAATTTTTAACCCCAATTATTATAGAAATTTGTTCATTAAAAACTTTAAATTACAGTAACTTATAATTATATGTAACTAACTAATATAAGGTATTATTCCCCAAAATATAATCATGGCATGATGGTTGCTTTATCTCCTTTATACATTGTATTTTTAGGAGAAAATAAATGAAAAAAATTATTGGTTTATCTGTATTTTTATTGGCTGGATCTGTTAATGCAGCTACCTTATTAGATGAAAATTTTGACCCAATCAATGCATCTGATTGGACTATATCAAACGGCGGAGTTCGTGGAGCAGGTAATTCAGAATTTTTTGATGGCAATGCTCTTCACTTTAATGGTTCCGGATCTAGAAATGCTAATACCATAGGTTTTGATCTTTCTAGTGGTGGCGATGTCAGTTTTCGTTTGAAAATTGGTGGTCCGAATGATACGCGTTTTTTTGAGGATGCTGACAATAGGGAAGATATTTTATTTAATTATTCTATTGACAATGGCTCTTCATGGGTAAACTTATTTACTTTTGACACCGAAAATCCTTTATATAGAGATACTTGGGGCTTAGCTAATTTTGTATTAACAAGCGCAGCTTCAACAGCAAACACTATGTTTCAATGGGAACAGGCACGTCATAGTGGCCGTCGTTATGACCATTGGGCTATTGATGATGTGGTTATTAATAATAATATTCTTTCAGGCGGTAATACTTCAGCTGTCCCTGAGCCTTCAGTCATTGCTTTCTTAGGGTTAAGTTTATTAGGGTTGGCTGGAATGCAACATCAAAAAAAGTCACTTATTGTTAAACAGATCACTGCTTAATCATGACTAATACTTAGATGTTTTTATATGCTAAATAAAAACATCTAAGAAATATTAATAGGGTATTATTTTTTTAATTCATTGATCTTATTATCAATTTCTTTCTCAAGAATATTAATACAAAACTTCTGCATACTATCTGGCGTATGTTCAGCAATATATTTAAGCTTTAATAAATAAGATTCTGATAGTCTTAAGTTATAAACCTTGGTTACATCCTCTCTCACATTCTCTTGTTCCCAAGAGTAAGGTTCTTTGTTCTGACTAATTTTGTTATTTGCAAAAAAGACTTCTTGATATAGTTCCTCTATTTCTTGTGCTTCTTTAGGGTTTAACTCAATAACAGACAGACCTTCTATAGCAGATTTAGCGTAATAAATTTGATCTCTGATAATGACATTTGCTAGTTCCAAGTTCTTAAAATTAGCCAACAGTTTTTTTGCTACTGCTACTTCTGATTCATGTACTGATCGAATTTTTGATGCTCGATTAATAATGATCTTGGCCTGCAAACTAGGGTTAAATTCCTTAGCCGATTCTATTAGCTCATCCATTTGACTTAGGGTCAAAATATCAAATTGTGAAGGCTGGATAGGAATATAGACTTTTTCAACCACTACCAGTGCCGAACGTAGTTCAATTGAGTCTTGCCCTCCTGCATCAATAATAATATCTTGATAGCGCGTTGCTAAATCTTTTACTTCATTCAAGAGCCCCTTACCAAATTTTTGAATACAGGAGACTCTAGGGTTAATATTTTTTCCCCCTCTTATTTGAGTCCAAGAGTCAGTACTACCTTGCGTACTGGTATCAATTAGTAAAACATCTCGTCTGGAACTTGCACGTATTACGGCTAAGTTAGTTGCTAATGTAGTCTTACCTGTTTTATCTAAAATCCCGCCAAGTAAAATAATCATATGCTTGCTATTTCTATATTGTAAATACCGTACTATACTATAGGCATCATTAAATGAATATTCAAAAAATACTAATTTAATGTTTTTTGAATATATAATTAGTATATAAAAATATGATTCTATTAATCGCAGGTCGTAAAGGTGGATCAGGTAAATCTACCGTCACAATGAATCTGGCAGTGTCTTTAGCACATGATGGTAAGGACATTATTATTGTTGATGCAGATAGGCAATCATCGAGTGCTTCTTGGACTTTAGAGCGCTCTACCTGTCAACCGGAATTACCTAAAATACATTGTGTAGAAAAGCACAATAATATTGCTGAAACATTGCGTGATCTGGATACTCGATATGAGTATGTTTTAGTGGATCCAGCAGGTCGTGATTCAGAAGAAATGCGTTCTGCAATGATTGTTGCAGATATTATGATCGTTCCTTTAAGACCATCACAGTTAGATCTAGATACTATTCCCGAATTGGTAAAAATCATTAGTGATTCAAAAATTATTAATCCTGAGTTAAAGGTTGTGAGTGTTTTGTCTATTTGTCCAACTAACCCGATGATTAATGAAATTAATGATGCTAGAGAATTCTTGAGTGAGTTTCCTGACATAATGCTATTAAAAACGATTATTTGTGATCGTAAAATTTACCGTGATTGTGTCAGTGATGGCTTAGGTGTTATCGAAACATCGATATCTAGTGAATCGGCTAAAAAAGCTAAAAAAGAAATATTAGATTTAAAGTTGGAGATACTGAATGAAAAAAGCGAGTGAGAAAGCAACTGCAAAATCTACGATTAATGAGGATGTCATTAAACAATTTATTGGTGGTGCTGATAAATCAAAAACAGATGTTGCTGCAGAAGTAAGCCGACTTGAATCTCAAGCTATTAAAGTTGAAGAACGTAAATTTCAAGAAGCTCAGAAACGCCAAAATAAAGATGCAGAGACCCGTTATTTTAAAGCTATTTCAATGCGATTCACCAAAGATGAAATTGATTTATTGGATCAATTAAAAAATAAAAAGGGGGTGACCAGGCTAGCGATTATTAGAATTGCCATTGCAGAGCTAGTAGAAAGGGAACTAAATAATTGATATTTTTTTAACATTAAATGAATATTCAAATAATGTTATTTGAATATATTATTTATTGTGTGTAGTCGGAAATATAAGTGACACATATACGATAGACTTATAAAAATATTTAACAAATAAATAAGTGTCTTTTATCTTATAAAATAATCCTTCCTCAGATAATCTTAAAATATCTATCCCTTAAATTGAAAAATTAATCAATAATAGACACTGTTTCTATTAATCAATTTATAAGGCACTGTCATGCGGCTTTTTGGCTATGCGCGAGTCTCTACCAGTCAACAATCATTAGCTATACAAGTTAAGGCTTTAAAAAATGCTGGTGTGCTTGCTAGCCGGATCCTTAGCGATACAATTTCTGGCAGTCATATGCAGAGGGAAGGTATCAAGCTATTACTGATTAAAGTGGAGCAAGGGGATATTGTGTTAGTAACACGTTTGGATCGTTTAGGCCGTGATACTGCCGATATGATTGATCTGGTTAATCAATTTGAAGCATTAGGCGTGGGAATACGCTTTCTTGATGAAGGCATTAGTACCGAGGGAACAATGGGAAAAATGGTGGTGACTATTTTATCTGCGGTAGCACAAGCTGAACGCCACCGAATTATGGAGCGTACTCAGGAAGGCCGGGTTGAGGCACAGGCTAAGGGTATAAAGTTTGGCCGCAAACGTACGATTAACCGTCAGAAGGTACTGGATTTATATGCACAAGGAATCGGGGCAACTAAGATTGCACAACAAATGCAGATTGGCCGTTCGACTATTTATAAACTTTTAAAAGAAGCTCGCCAAGAACAAACAAATTAGGTTTTCCCTAAAGAGGCCATTTGTTGCTCATACATAAATTGATCATATTCTGATTCGCTAGAAAAACCTTGGCGCTCCCAAATTTCTTTGGGTTTATTTTTGATGGCTTGTTGTTGATCTAATTCCCAATCGTGTCCCCAGTCTTCTTTTAAGGCTTTATTCAAGAAACCTGCATAGGATTTATCAGCTTTGTGATTGCTGTATAAAATATTACGCTTAACGTAAACAAAGTCTTCTTTTTTAAGGAACAACTGTATACCAGAGATCACCGTTTTTTTAGGCTGGTGCTCTGTTAATACCAAACTGAGTAGCTGTTCCAGTTCAGTTACTTTGGATTGTGTCGATGTTGCTGTTGTTTTAGGGATACGCTTAACTTTTTCGGGGACTGTTTTCCTATGTATATAAAATATGATTGCACCAACACCACGCCCATATTTAACTTCCTCAAATTCAAAATATAAATCAGCTTTGGCTTCTAATTCTTTTTGTGTAGTTTGTAGAATATTTTTTTTAAAATTGGCATATTTTTCATATTGTTCTACTCGAATACCTAATATTTGGCGTAATTCAAGTAATTCAATTTCACGAACTTGTAAGCGTTCATACTGTTTCAATAGCATATACATACGCATAGTGTATTGGCTTTTAAAGCATAATAGCATCTCCAGCTTGCTCGATGTGAAACTCCCTTTTAGTTGTAATAGATAAGGCTTTAACAAAGGGTCAAAGGTTAATTTCACAACCCCGGTGCCATCTATATAATCAGCCGATGAAACCCAATGTGTTTGTAAAAGCCGGTTTTCTTCTTGTATTTCAACAACTTTTCCCAATAATTTTTTAGTCATTTTTTTACAATCTGCATACATATGATTGTTATTTATCCCTAAAAATTCAGCTAGTTGAGATATGCTAATGCTATAGGGTTTAAAATCTTCATCATCCGGTTGAATTCTGGCAATCATAGTAAAAATAAGTCGTTGCTCCCCTAAACTAAGGTTATAACGTGACTCAACCAACTCATTTGCTTGCGTTACAATTAATGAAGAAAGTGCAGGCTTTTTCTTTATTTTTTTCATTTGTCATTCACACCGTTTTTGTTATATTTCGAAGTATAATATATTGTTATATATAACTTTTATTTTTAATTTTAGATTTTTTAATTATTTTTAAGTTACTTAAATAACGGGTAAATTCACGCATTTTTATAAAAAAAGCACATTATAAGCTGTTTTTGTTATAGTTCACACTGTTTTTGTTATAGTTCACACTGTTTTTGTTATAGTTCACACTGTTTTTGTTATAGTTCACACTGTTTTTGTTATAGTTCACACTGTTTTTGTTATAGTTCACACTGTTTTTGTTATAGTTCACACTGTTTTTGTTATAGTTAGCTCTGTAATATACTGATATTTATAACGAAAATAGCCCTGAAAACAACTATAACAATATAAACATTAAAAACAACTACAACAGGAAAAATTACAAATAAGAGGTTTTCGGTGCCATAAATATAATAAGCATCAGGTATAAGGTTTAACTCCTTGTTATCTGTTTAAAAAACAAATACAGCCCCAATATCTATGCGATAATTGCAAAATTTTACTGATAACTCTTTACACAATGAATACAGCGGAAAAGTCTGATTTACAAGAAGCTTTAGGGCTATGCAAAGGTGCGTTTTTATCCGCTGCCGGTTTTAGTATGGTGATAAATTTTTTAATGTTGGTGCCTGTTATTTACATGCTACAACTTTATGATCGAGTCGTACCTACTCAAAATGAATCCACGCTATTAATGCTCACCATCATTATGATGGCCTTATTTCTGACCCTAGGATCATTAGAAGCGATTCGTTCACAAATTTTAGTCCGTGTGAGTACCCGTTTAGAAACCATATTGAATAAACGTGTTTTTAATATTACCTATAAACGCTCGCTTTATAGTGGTGGCCAAAATGCTAACTCACAGCCCTTAGATGATTTAACCGCTTTAAGGCAGTTTATGACAGGCAATGGCTTATTTGCCTTTTTTGATGCGCCTTGGATTCCTTTCTATATTGCTGTGATGTTTTTATTTCATCCTTGGTACGGTATTGCTGCCACCATCACCGCTATTATTCTCGTTATTATCGCGATCATTAATGAAAAAGCGACTAAAAAGACATTGAATGAAGCTAATGGTATGGCCATGTCAGGGCGAGCATTGGTTAATAAAAATTTAAGAAATGCAGAAGTGATTGAATCCATGGGGATGCTGAGTAATATCCGTCAACGTTGGTTAGGTAATTCTTATGATGTCTTAAGTTTACAGTCAGTTGCAAGTTCTCGAGCTGGCTTGATTGCTTCTATTTCTAAAATAGTGCGCCTTTCTTCACAGTCCTTAATTTTAGGTTTAGGGGCTTATTTAGTGATTCAACAAGAAATTACTCCGGGTCTTATGATTGCGGGTTCTATTCTTTTAGGTCGTGCTTTAGCACCGATTGATTTAATGATTGGTACTTGGAAAGGGTTTATTGCAGCCCGTAGCCAATATACGCGCTTAAATGAATTACTGGTTAGTATTCCTGATGATAAAGAAAAAATGCCATTACCTGCACCTGAAGGAAAAATCTCGGTAGAAAATGCAGTCGTCAATCCACCAGGTAGCAAAAAACCTATTATCAAGGGTGTCAGTTGTGTGATTGAAACAGGCAGTTCGATGGCTATTATTGGCCCCAGTGGTGCGGGTAAATCTACTTTTGTGAGAGCCTTATTAGGTATTTGGCCAACCGTTAGCGGAAAAATACGTTTAGATGGCGCAGATATATTTACTTGGGATAGAGAAGCTTTAGGCCCACATATTGGCTATTTACCACAGGATATTGAGCTATTCGAAGGCAGTATTAGTGACAATATTGCCCGCTTTAATGAAGTAGATGCCGATAAAGTAGTGGCTGCTGCCCAGATGGCAGATGTGCATGAAATGATTCTTAAGTTATCCGATGGCTATGACACGATTATTGGTGCTGTTGGTGGTGAGCTATCAGGCGGACAAAGACAACGTATTGGGTTGGCGAGAGCACTGTATGACAATCCTAAAATTATTGTTTTGGATGAACCTAATTCTAATTTGGATGAAGATGGTGAACAAGCATTAGGTAAGGCTTTATTACGTTTAAAAGAACTAAAATCGACCGTTATCATTATCACCCACCGCGGTAATATCTTAGCAAATGTCGATAATTTATTAATTCTGAATGAAGGGACTATCACCGCTTATGGTGATAAAGATAAAGTCTTGGCTGAAATACAAAAAAATGCGCAGTCGGCTACAGCGCAAACTAAAAAAATGCCTCCTCGCGTTAATGCGCCTGTTACTGTTCCAGTTGTCTAAACACTTTATATGAATACTAATAACTTTAATTTGATTAATTTTTTTAAACAACTGTGGCACAAGGAAACCTCAGAAGAGGATGCTGAACAAGCTCTTGAGATTGGTGAATTAAAAACAGATTACGCTCCTATTAGAAATATTGGTTTAGTCATTGTCTTTTCAACAGTCGGTTTTTTTGGGATTTGGTCGATTACTGCACCGATTGATAGTTCGGCATTAGCACCAGGTGTTATTGCAGTAAAATCACATAAGAAATCAATACAGCATTTAGATGGCGGTATTGTTAAAAAATTATTGGTGAAAGCTGGAGATTTAGTGAATGCTGGCGATGTGTTGATTAAATTGGATGATACTCAAATCAATGCACAATTAGAAATCAGCAAGGGGCTTTATATTTCTTTATTAGCTCAGCAATCACGCTTAGTGGCAGAAAGAGATTTGGCTAAGAAAATAACTTATCCAAAAGCACTGAGTACTGATAGTGTTCGTGTGACAAAAGCCAAACAGATTCAACAGCAAATATTTTTAACCAGAAAAGGGAGTTATCAAGGTGAAACCTCGGTTTTAAAACAGCGTGTTGAGCAATTGCACTTCAAAATAGAAGGCCTAGAGCAGCAGCAACTGAGTAGTCAATCGTTGGTTGCTTCGTATCAAGAAGAAATTGATGACTTAAAAGAGCTGCTTAGTGATGGATTTGCCGATAGAAGTCGTTTACGAGATATACAACGTAGCCATACCTTGAAAATAGGGGAAATTGCTGAGTTAACAGCAGATATAGCCAGTACCAATATTAAAATTGGCGAAACCAAATTGCAAATATTACAGATAGCAAAAGAATTTCAAGAAGGTATCGCAGCACAGTTAGGTGAAACCAATGCTAAGTTAATTGATGCGGAAGAACGGGTAACAGCTTTAAGCGATAAAGTAGTGCGTACCGAAATTCGTGCACCTGTTGGCGGGCGAGCTATGGGGATGATGATTCATACAGAAGGCGGGGTTATTTTACCTGGTCGGCCTATTTTAGATATTGTGCCGCAAAATGAAGAATTGATTGTGGATGCTCGTGTGTCGCCTATGGATATTGACCGTGTCCATGTAGGATTAGTGGCGCAAGTTAGGTTAAGTGCCTTTAAACAAGCGTTAACACCTGTTGTTGAAGGTAAATTGATTACACTCTCGGCTGATCGGTTAATGGATGAACAAACAGGGATGCCGTACTTTAGTGCACAAGTAGAACTGACACCTGAGAGTTTGGTTAAATTAGAAGACTTTGAATTATTACCAGGTATGCCTGCTGAAGTATTGATTAATACAGGCGAGCGCACTGTATTTGAATATTTAACCCAACCTGTATCCAATGCATTTGCACGTGGTTTTATAGAAGATTAATGATGATTAAAATACTAAAAGCAGGAAGCTGTGCGTTAATACTTTTATCGTCAAATGCATTTTCCGAAGATTTATTAGGGGTTTATCAAAAAGCGGTATTAGCTGACCCGACCTTACAATTAGCAAAATTGAAGATACAAGTCGGTGATGCGCAGCAAGGTCAAGCTGGAGGTGCTTTACTCCCGCAAATTAATGCCTCTGGGGGAATCTCAAAAAACTATCGTCAATTTGAAAGTAAGACTATTGACAATAGAAACTATGAGGGGATGAATTACAATATTAGTGTCACCCAGTCACTCATGGATGTGCAAAAATATTGGAACTGGCAGAAACATCAGAAAATCACCGAACAATACCAAGCAGAAGGCTTAAGTGCCGAACAAACTCTATTATTCGATGTGGTCGACCGTTATTTTAGTGTATTGGAAGAAGCTGATAATTTATTGTTAGTAGAAAAGGAAAAAATAGCAACTGAAAAAAAGGTCGAGCAGCTGCACAAGCAATATGCCAAACGCGTAATAAAAATCACCGATGTGCTAGATATGGAGGCTGAGCTAGATGGCATTAAAGCGCATGAAATTGAAGTACAAACTAATTTCAGTCTTGCCCGTGAGCGTTTGTTTGAATTAACAGGACAAACTTTAGGTGACTTAAAGCCTTTAAGTGTTGATATTAATTATCAACCTTTAACAGGGGATATTAATACTTGGATAGAGAAAGCCAAAGCACTTAACCCCGATATTAGTGCCAAGAAAAAAGCGATTGCTGTTGCAGATGATTTTATTGCCGAGCAAAAGTCTCGTCACTTACCAACCGTTAATTTCCGCTTTAATCATTATATGACCGATACGGGCTTTCAAGGAACACAACAACCCAAAAGTGATACTCAAGTTATTGGGCTGAATGTAACTTTACCTATTTTTAGCGGTGGTACGACTTACTACCAGACTAAAGAAGCCAGCTACCAAATGGAAATGGCTAAACAGGAACACATTGCTGTGCTCAGAGGAACTATTAAAGAAACTCGCGACTCTTTTTTGACCACTAATGCGAGTTATAGAAAAATTAAATCTTCGCTAAAGTTTTTAGAGTCTGCACGTAAATCCAGAGATGCAATGCTGAAAGGATTTAAACATGGTGTGAATGTGATAAGCGATGTGATTAACTCGGAAACCAGAGTGTTTACAGCCAATCGAGATTTGTTACAGGCCAAGTATGCTTATATTAAACATAAAACGCGCTTTAAGCGAGTAACGGGTGATATTAGCTATGCAAGCTTGGAAGAGATTAATAGTTGGTTGCAGAAATAGACATTATAATTTAGATAGCTCTACTAAATTTTAGGTGGAGCTACTTTAGTTTTTTCTTACGCTCTAACGCCTCACCCCAACTTTCTCCTGGCTTAGCAAAGTCCGTTAGTGATGTTCCTGTTAAACGAGCAATAACAGCTGCTTTAGTTTCTCCAGGTTTAGCTAAGTGATTAATTTCTTCATTTGATAATCCTTTCCTTGCTCCATTCGCTGAAAATCAGGGAAACGGAGCTTAGCGAAGTGATGATTTTTAGTCCCTGATAGGCGACAGGGCAATTCGCCAATCCGAAGTGCGCGATAGCGCGCGAGGGAGGCAAGAATTGCATTACGAATAGCCGTCCAGCCATTTGAGGTAGCAATGACGAAGCGGCTTTGTGCGTAGTCGTTGCGGACGCAGGGCGTTCAGGGCATCTCCTATCCGCTGCGTAGGTGAAAGAATTCAGGTGACAGGAGTCCCTGAATTTCGTGAAGTAGCATGGCGCGCCTGTTGTTCTTTTAAACCGAATTGAAACTGAAAGTGTGTCACTCTCCTACCCTCCTTTTTTTGAGTATATCGCACCCAAATATTGGAATGTTCGTTAATTTCGTTTATAGCAGGCTCAATAACACGTTTTTTTAAATCTCCTAAGCGACTATATTTATTATTGACTTGGAATTGTGTTTTTAACCAGTCAACCTCAATTTCACGCTCTCCAGCAGAACTCCATTGTACTAATAGTTCATATAATCGGATGGAGTAAATGCTTTCAAATTTAGCAACGTGTTTAAGTTTATACTGAGTAAATTCTTTAGATAGTTTAGAAATATAAGGAATAATTCCAGTGGCAAAATTTAATACTAATTTACCTTCTCCAGGAAGATAGCCAATACTACTAATCCACCTAGTTTTACGTTGTGTTATCTGTGGTTTTTGGGGGTCAGGATCATCAATCGTTACACTACGACTATATAATTTTTCTGCTGCTTTTTTTAAATCTCTATACGCATTAGATTCACTTTCTAAACCAACTAAACCAACTAAATCAATAATTCCAGCAACTGAAACTTCAAATTGATATTCTTCAGTTAATTCTGTCATGGAGTCAACCTGAGCAATACAGGCTAGTAACACCCGTTGTTCTGCAAGGCTTAATAAGTAACTAGCTTCAATTACTTTATTAGATTTAACAACGGTTAGGTGAGCAGTATTTTTCAAATCAATATAACGACAGGCGATAATTTATGTCTAACTATACAGTTATTTGGATCACCAAACAACGACAAAAAATATATTGTCGTTGCTTAACGATCAATCTGTCGTCATATGAGATCAATTTGTCGTTGTTTAACGATCAATCTGTCGTCATGTAACGATCAATTTGTCGTTGTCTAGCGATCAATCTGTCGTCATATTAGTGCTACAGGCCTTATTTCTTATGGCCTACAGAGTGCCTAAAAAAGAAAAAAAGAAAAAAAGAAAACAGTATGTTTTTAACGATCAATTTGTCGTCATTACAACATAAAACAATTATATTTATATATTTCAATTATTTAAGCAACTATACCCTTTAACTATTACACTGATAGTTAGTGGTAATATGTAATAGTTAAAGGCCGTATTTGCGGCAATCTGTAATAGTTGGTGGTAATATGTAATAGTTAGGTCTATATGATATTGATTTTAAACTAGAAAAATACCCTGTAAACAAGACATTAACTACCACGCTTATAAAACGTGGTTTAAATTCGACCTAAAAGGCCGTTCTCAGCAAAACCCCTATGGGGCCTTGCTGAAATAAGATAAAGTTGTTCCCAATATTTTAGTGGTTATTTATTTTCCTGAAACTTTACATACTTTCTTATCATTTCTGCATCCATACCTACGGTATCAACACAGTAACCAGCCGACCAAAAATGATTCCCCCAATACTTCTTTGTTCGCAAGCTCGGAAATTTCTGGAAAGCTTGAATTGCAGTTTTTCCTTTTACTCTTCCAACTAAATTTGATACTGAAACCTTTGGGGGGATTTTTACAAGTAAGTGGACATGATCAGTTTGTACATTTAATTCGATAACTTCACACCCAGCTCTCTCTGTATGAGCATAAATACTTTGATAAACATACTTACCAAGATCCCCTTTTAAAATTTGATAACGATATTTTGGTACAAAAACAATATGGTACTGGCAAAACCAGACGACATGTGATAATTTTTGAAATCTGCTCATTTGTTTCTCCTAGTTAAATTGCGGGAACAACTTAACTACTTGATACTCTTGAGCAGATCTTTACGCAAAGCTTTTTTACCCCCGCCCACAGGGCGCGGTTATCTAAGTTGTAATATAGAAAAGAAGGAAAATGGTGGTAACTATCACATTGATAACTGTCGGTGATATGTGATTTTAAAAGGCTTTATTTTCAGCAATCTGTAATAGTTGTCGGCAATATGTGATATTTAGATATGTACCTAGTTGATTTTAAATAATAAAAAAAACCTGTAAACAAGATAGATAGAAAAGAATAAAAAACTATTTAAAAAATATTTGTTTATTTAATAATGACCAGATCTTAAAGGTAGATACCTTTTTATCAGCTTGAATTTCTTGGCGTTTATGCCACATTTTTGGAATACCTAACAGTGCATCATATTTAGCTTTAAGCATTATTTTTCCTTGACCACGCAGAGAAAAATAGCCAATAGAAATAATATTTAATGTGAGATGTAATGGTAATAATGGCCAAAAAAGTAAGGATGGCATATTTTTGATAAACGCCCAGACTAGATTACGGTGACCATGGTAAATAGAGAAATCACTATGTTTTCCACCTGTACTGGCTGATCCTGCATGATAAACAATCGCCTTAGGAACGTAGCGCGCTTGATAATTTTGCAACTGTAAGCGAAAGCCAAGATCAACATCTTCTACATAACAGAAAAAATCTTCATCAAAGCCACCGACTTCATTTAAAGCACTTAGCGTATAAAGAGCCGCACAGGCGCAAGGTGAGAAAATCTCATTATTATCGACAATATGTTCGTTACATAGTTTTTCATGACCTGTGCGCCATATTAGCCCTGAAATATGATAGGTATCCCCAATACCATCTAATTTGTCCGGTGTGTTTAATAACCTTTGTTGCGAGCCAAAAACGGCAATATCAGGATTTTCTTGGGTCGCTTGCATTAAATTGAATAGCCAATCTTGATCAGCTAAGGCATCCGGATTTAATAGTGCCACCCACTCGGTGTCGCATTCTTGCATTGCTAAATTATTCGCTTTGGCAAAACCGAAATTTTTATTGAGAAAATGCACGGTAACACCAGGAATCAATGCTGCTTTGTGAGCAGAATCATCAGTGCTGCCATTATCCATCAGCAATATTTTATCTGCCGGCAAGCTTTGTGCTTGTAAATGCGCTAAGCAATCTAACAATAGATCGCCTCCATTCCAATTAACAATAATAACGCTAATACTCATATTAATTTATTTTCTCTCAAGCGCATTTAAGGTAATTGTTTGGTAGCCTGATTTTGTTGCAATAAAACTAAAGATTCGTTCAACAGCATGTGCCATAGTGCCATCTGTTTGCCCTAGTTCTGCTTCAAAATCATCACTGTTTAATTTGAGATCAAGAATGGGCTTGATGGCTTGCACACGAGCCCAAAACATCGACCCTGCAATAAATTCAAACTCTAATGATGCGGTGGTATTACCTGAGCGAGCTAATAGTTCTTTGACATTATCAAGGTTGTTTTTCAAATACGAATTATTTTCTTGATAAGAATTATTCGATAATGAAACGATGCTGCCGGTAGGTGCTATTAAGCCTAATGTATTATTTTCCTCGAAATGTTTAATTATTTCCGGAATGCTAAGTTTGCCCATTAATTCATGGAATAAATTTTCTCTGATAGCAGCACCATCTTTACGGTACATGGTTTTTTTGGAATGAACTTTTAATAAATAGTCATAACCGAGTGAGGATACCAGTTCCAAAGCGGCAATAAACGGTAGGATATCTCTGCCTTTGTTAGGAGAAATGCTGATATAGGTATTACGTTTTGAAGCACAAAATTTTTGCACCACTTTGCTATCAATATGGGTGGGTAAGTTAATAAAATAATCCACTTGGCTAGAAGCATCGATATAGTTCAAAAGATCATCTGCAAGCTCAGGGTAATACAAATGGATAACAATTGCGGTATGACTGGTTTTAGTGAAGTTATTATTATGCTTAATAATATCCTCTAAACCTGGCATATTATAATGTTCTCTAATAACATTAGCCGTTGCATGCAAGTAAGCATAGCCATAGCGCCTATCAGGTTCTAAATAAGTGCCTTCTGCCCATTCATTCCATGCATTAATAAAGACAACTTGTTCTGCTTCTGTATTATGCTCACGTACAAAATCGAAAGAATGATTTAGCCATGCTTTGTAATTTTCCGGAGTAGCACCATAAAAGGTGTGTCCTTTACCTGGTTTTCTCGCTTCGTTATCCCAATTCATCATGACACAAGGAAAGGTGTGCTGTTGACCTTCCAATGCTTTAATGGCATTGATGCTAAATTCTTTGAAGTCAAAAACATGTCCTTCATAGTCCTGGTTAAGTAATGTCGTTTCACCTGTAATATTAGAGGCACCAATATTATGGGGAGGAAATTGCACTAGACCATCGTAATGAATACTCTCGAAATCTTCAAAACCAAAGGTTGCTGCTGAAACGATATGTAAATCACCAATACCTGCTTCGATTGCATATTTACGCCACCTTGCTGCTGTTGCCGCAGGATCAGGTAATAAGCTGGGTCTATAAACGATTAGTAGTGGTTTGTTATTGATACGAATATATCTTTTATCTTTTAACGCAGGTGCAATATCTTTAATAAAGGCAATATCATCTTCTGGTGAATGGTGTTGTGCCAAGATCACTTCATCTTCACCGCCATCCCAGCGCCGAGTCCAATTTTCATTTGCCCAACATAAACAGAATGGTAAATCTAAAGAAGGGTCATCTAAGATTTGTTGAAATGGCTTTTCTAATACTTTGGTACCGCCAAACCAATAATGGTGGTAACAAAAACCATCAATACCGTATTGTTTAGCAAGTTCTATTTGCCGTTGTTGTACCTCTTTTAAGCGTAAATCGTAATACCCGAGCTCTCCTGGCAACCTTGGTTGATAATGACCGACAAATTGCGGTATCGCTTTACTAACATTAGTCCATTCAGTAAACCCTTGCCCCCATTCTTTGTTATTAACCGGTACTGGATGGAATTGTGGTAAATAGAATGCAATCACTTTGATAGTTGTTCTAGAGCCATCAATGTTATCTCCTGCTAATGGGACATAATCAATAGGCGTGCTATTGGTCGCAGCATCAAGCCTAATGTAATACTCATCACTATAATGGCTTGTGTTATTGATAGGTGCTTTTGTCGTTGATTCTTCAGTATCCTGCCATTCTATTTTGGTATCAGGGATAGGAGATAAGCCTAACAAGCTGTTTAGTATTGGCAATTTTTTTACTAATTTTGCTTTTATTCTTATGCGTTGATGTACATTAAGAGGCAGATTGGACCATGCTAAGTAAGCCAGTTGGCGCATTGTATTTTTATTTCCTGTCACAAGGGGTTTAATGGTACGAATAGGGCTGGTTATTTTCCATGATGTGCTGCTATAGAATGCATCCTTTTCTTGTTCAAGAGAGGTAATAGTATTATTCAATAGCGTTATTTTAGCTTCTAAATCAGAATTTGTTTTCTGGACATGCAGTAGTCGATTATTTTGTTCGCTGAGTACTTTAGATTTTTCTGTCAGGGTGTCATCTTGCTCGCTTAAAGTATAAGCTTTATCAGCAAGCATTTTATCTTGTACGATAAGAATCTGGTCTTTTTCAGCAATCATTTTATCTTGTGCAATGAAAAGCTCGTCTTTTTCAGCAATCATTTTTTTTTGCTGGGTTAACTCCCTATCTTTTTCTATTGACTGTCTTTTATAGCGAGCATATTCAAATATTTCCCATAATGTATTTTTCCCCCACCTAGGTAACCATTTTGCATATATTTTCAGCATGGCTTCCTTCGTTTTTTCAGGATCATTCCATAGTCCTGATCCTATATTAAGGACACGGTAAGTTGCTCCTATTTCAGGAATAAAGGTAAAACTTCCATATTTTTGTACTTGAATCCAAAAATCCCAATCTTCACATAACGCCAAATTTTCATCAAATAAACAACCTTTAGTAATTGCTTTGCGATGAAAAAGAATGGCATGAATAGGAATGAAGTTATCAATACAAAGCTGAATAGGGTCGAAGTCTTCTGCAAAAATTCGAGTCGTTTTCCCTTCGCTATTGATGCAACGAACGGCAGAGTAAGCAGCAATCGCTTCTTTATGAGTCTCTAACTGATCATAAAGTGAGCTAATATGGTGTGTCTCAAACCAATCATCATCGTCCAGAAAAATAATGAACTTTCCATGACTCTGTTTAAGGCCTATATTTGCCGCAGCAGAGCGGCCTAGGTTAGGCATAATCTGTTCATAATGAATCTGTTGAATACTGCCAACAGACTCTTCTTGCACTAAGGCATTACAATTTTCACCACCATCATTAATAACAATCAATTCAATATTAGGGTAAGTTTGTCCAGCTACCGAACGAATTGCCTCACGTAAAAATTCAGGACGATTTTGGGTGCGTGTAATGACTGATATTAAAGGTAAACTATCAGGTAAAGCCTGTAATGATGATTCTTTAGCAGCCAGACTTAAGACTAATGCGTTTAAGGGTCTATTTTCCTTAGGCCATAAGTAAAACGACTCTGCATAAGCAACTGACTCAGGTAAAGACCAAGTGCGTGCCTTATTTAAAGCAATAATGCGATCAATATAGAGGTTCTCAGCTAATTGACTTTTGTAATCGCTCATTAAGAGACGTTTATCATCAACCACTTGAGTAATGTCGATTAAGTAGTTGGTATAGCCTTGTACAGAAATATCATAACTAATCGGTGTTGCCGGAAAACCAATTAAGCGCAAACTCTCCCAAGCTAGTATTGCGGTAGTACGATGATCAGGGTGTGGTTCTGATGGACCTGGAAAAAAAACGGCTGCAGGTTGCCATTGTTCAATAAAGGCACTTAGCTTATTAATAAGGTGTTGAGATGCGGTTAATTCCCGGTCAACTTCGCACCAAAAATATACCGTACGAACCCCCAGTTTATCGGCAACATTTTGTGCTTCAAGTTCACGTGTTTTAACCAAGTTTTCTTGGCTTTCTCCCCCTTTGCCACCATCGGTTACAAAGATAATATCAACAGTAATACCTTGAGACTTTGCCAGTAATAAGGTTCCCCCCATACCAAAAGTTTCATCATCCGGATGTGGTGCTAAAACTAACCAAGAGCCGTTAGGTAATGGCGATGATTCAAAAGGAAGGTAAGTAGATTCGTTGGTAACGGGCATAGTGTCTTAAAATAAAGGGAAGTAACTGGTATGGATTAGTTATCGATATGCTATAAGCAGAATAGAGCAAGGCAGTTTTACTAAGGGTTGCGTACCATATAGCAATCTTGGCTAAAAATCCTGTGTCTAGCTGGGTATCGGAAATAAATTAGTGGGTATTTTTCAGTTTAGCCAATCTGGCAGCGGCTTCTGAATAGCTTTCTCCTACGCGTGCATTTTTTTCAATCTCTGCTCTACTAATGCCGTGGATATGGTCATTAAAGTTATGTTTAGATTTTTTGGGTTGGGGATGCTTTAACCCATACTTAAATTTGAATGCTATTACATTGCGTCCTTGCTTAATCTGGCTGTACTGTACATTCATATCAGAATATTGATTGATTTCTTTGATTGCGATATCTAAAACATACTTTTTTAAATCACCAATTCGAGTATATTTTGTTTCTAACTGAAATTGCTTTTTGAGCCATTCAACAGTTACTGTTTTATGATCGCCACTCCATTTAACTAATAATTCATAGACTCTGATACTGTAGTTAGACTTAAACATTAGTACATTTTTTAGCCGGTATTGAGTAAATTCACGCCTAATTTGTAAAATATAAGGAATCATATCCTGTGAAAATTTCAACTCTACGGTACCAGCTTGTTTGATATATTTAATAGAAGAAACCCAACGTACTTTTAGTATTTCATTATTAGGTAAATCAATAGTAACTGACCTTTCATAAAGTCTATCAACTGCCTTTTTTAACTGTTTATATGTATTTTTATCATCTAGACCAATTAAACCAATTAAGTCTTGGGCACTAACTGTAAAGACATCATTTAAACCTATTTCTCCCATGGAATTAATTTGGCTAATACAGGTTAATAAAATACGGTTTTCATAGATGCTTAAATAATACCCAGCATCAATAATGGCATTACTTTTAACAACGGTGAGCTTATTTGAGTTATCCACAAAATATATAGAATTAAGTTAAAAATAAATTCTAACAATACCATATTTTACTCGTTGTTAAACCATAATTTACTCGTTGTTAAACCATAATTTACTCGTTATATCCCCTCTACAGCCCTTTAAAATAAGGCTATTAAAACGCCTAAAAAAAGAAAAAACAAAAAATAAAAAAAGAGAAAAAATAATTTTAGCTACATATAAAATAAGTGGCTAATAAAAGTATGATTAATTTATCCCTAAATTTACTCTTTAGCCAGCCCCCATTTTGCAAAAAAATAAGATCAATTCTAAATACTTCTCGTTGAAAGCAAAACATAACTAATTATTACTATTAAGTTAGCTTTTTTATCTGCATAACACTGCCAAGGCTTGTTAAACCAATGGTTAAAGCACCTTTATAAATTTGTGTACTACATTGGCTTAATCTGTGGGCAACTCGTTAGTAAACTACCCTTATAAACAGGTAGCAATACTATATATAAATCAGTTATGCACATTTTCTGTGGATAACATTGTGAATATTTTTTGCGTAACTCTTACAGCACTAGTAATAATGCGGCCTACAATTGGATTGTACAAATTTTATACAGCTGTTTGTTGACTAATTTAAAGCGGCTATTTAACTAATAATAGGATGAAACCTTTATAGCTAGAATTCCATTAAATAATAAGTCTTGATATACCGCCTTTTACTCGTCTTATGACCATAAAAAGCTCGTTATATCTAATATATTTGTTTAAAAAACAAGTGTTTATCTAAAATCCATATCACCACTCATTAACCACCAAGCATCTACTAAATCCTTATAATCAGGTCCTGCCCCCCAAGTATCTTTAGCAATAGGGATAGAAATAGCTTCTTGTTGATATGCTTCGGTTTTAAAATACTCTGCAAAGGTATTAGATATCTGAACAAACAAGCGCTCACAGTGCAAAGTATTACTTAAGTACCTTACCTGTACCAATAACGCCGGAATCGTTGCTAGTGGCGCAACCAAGTCAATTAAGTTACAACGTCCATCTTGTACATGTAGCACTATTAATCCTGTTACTTTTCTAGTCAACTTATGTTGCATCAAGAATACCCTGTATTCCTTTTCAGGATGTTTAAGGTATCTATTTAATACATATTGCGAGTCCCTGATACCCACCACGTTATTTTGTAAATCAGCCGCCATTGTTAACCACAATTGATCAATTTTTAAGGATAGGTCGTTTATATTGTTGGTATTAACCTCTATTAATGAGGTAAAAAAGCTAGGAGCCTTTAATAAGGCAGGCCAGGAAAATTCCAAGATCCTGCCGACTTCTTTATAGAAATTCAGATGCTCTGATAAGCGCATATGCCGCTCATTAGGAAACCCAAAAATGCATAAAAAAGGTTTGCCGAAACCAGCGCAGCGTTCCAGAAAGGTAGCGGTCATACGAAAAAAGGGGCCTGTTTTGGTTAATATGCCCCGTTTACTGACATCTACCATGACATCGCCAATTTGGATAACAGTTTGTACTTGGCCAAAGAATAAGACTTTGCGCGGCATGCCGCCTAAAGAACCGATCAGTTTATCTTCTTCCCAAACACAAATGGTTAACGATTCCGGATCCGCATATTTCCATTGCTGAAACTCTAGCGACATCACATGATGAAAAGTGTTTTCAAATAAGCCCAGCATGCGCTTAATATCAGTTTTATCTAAATAAGATAAACGCCATTTAGGGTAGGTTCCCTTGGTAAATTTTAAGAAAAACTCAGCTTGCTGATTGGGTTCATCAGTCGTTAAAGTCTGCTCCCGTTCCAACTTAAAATTAAAACGATTGGCTAGTGCTAAAAAATCACTTAATAAATTGAGCTTACTTTTCCCAACAGTGCTAAAGCCTGTGGCAAAGGTATCAACAATTAAAAGCACACCATTTGGTGCTAAAGTCTCTAAAACTTGGCTAAAAATCTGTAAAGGGTCAATGCTGAAACTAGGTTTATGCAACACAATAGCAATTGCATCAGTCACTGAGTCTGATTGTTGTCGCATTGAAAAATCTAGAACTTGATAAGTTGCATCAAAATTCAAGCTTGAATCATTTGATACAACAATACCAGGTGCAGCTGGTAATTCAGCTAATAATAAATCCATACTAGGGTCGTTATGTTTTATCAACGTGTTTTCCAACAACCATCACAATAAGTTGGAAAAATACCATTCCAAAGATTAAACCGGGTATTTTCATATTGATGATCACTGAGAATGTCAGGCAAGGTATGTTTAAATAAATTCCAAGTATCACTAATAGGTGTTTTAATCTGGCAACAAGGTGTGATATCACCACTAAGTAAAGAGTAAATCCACTGCTCATCGCAATTATTACGGATATTATTAGCGGTACCATTCTTATCTATTTCGATGCCTTCAGTAGCACAAAACTCAGCAAAAGGTTGTAACTGCTGTGTTGCTTGTACACTATCTTGATTGATAATATTAGCTACTTCATCAATATGTGCTACTTCACTGAGTGATTGCTCTGGATAAATAGGGATATAAGTACTCATAGGATTTAAAGCCTGAAAAGACTCAAATATCTCTACGCCATAAGATTTTGCCGTTTCCACAATATCAGGCAATTCTGTTTTGTTATAGGAGAATAAAGTTCCTTTTAAACCAATTTTTGGATATTGGTAACCATGTGCATCACGATATTCACGCAAACGTTGAATACCTTGCCAAATCTGCTCCAATTTGCCATCAATTCGTGAGCTGGCGAAAACCTTAGGGTCAATCGAATCAATCGAAATGCCAATATAAGCTACTTCAGATTCGCATAGCTGCTTAACAATACTTGTACTTAAGGTTGAGCCATTCGAAATAATCATTACTCGTACATTGCGTTCTTTGGCCATATGCGCCATATCAAAGAAGCCTTTATGCATTAATGGCTCACCTTCACCTACGAGAGCAATGGTTTTAACTGTTGGGAAATTATCCAAAACTTGGGCGAAGTTCTCTACTTTAATATCTTCTTGCTGCATATGGCGGCCGACACAATACCAACAATTAAAATTACAGCGAGTGGTAGGTTCGATGTTTAAAAAAGTGGGTTCGGCCGACCACAATCTTGCATCCACTGTTGTGAGTGGCTCTTTATGGGTAGGTACATCCAATAAACTATATTCACTACAACCCGGGCAATAGATCGGCTCAGCACTTTCCCAGTCCTGCTCCCCAAAACGCACTTGTACCTTCAGTTTGAAAGCATTATTTTTAGTACAGATAGGGCAAGTAAAACTAGTATCATCGGCGAGTGCTAAATGTTCGGTGAAAGGTTGTAAGTGACTATGTGCTTTATGCCATAGGCGAGTTAAATTAAGTGTTTTACTCATTTGTGTTCTCTGCACTATCAAGAGGTAAAGAAGAGAACCAATTCCAGCCATCCCAAAAAGCGGGGTATTTGGCTAATAGCTCCGTTAAAAAATCAAAATACTCGGTCATTATTTGTTCAATACTTTGGTGACTATCTAATTGGCGATAAACAATTTTATAGTGTTCACCATCACGTACCATTAGCCCAGCCACAATAGGAATTCCCATCCTACAAGCTAATTTAACATTACCTATTGGTGGTGTAATAAGGCGACCCATAAATTTAATGGTAGGTGCTTTTTTGGAATAATTTAAAATATCATTGGTTGCAACCAGTATTCCACCATCAGCAAGAGCACGCCTGGTTAAACTGGCACCAACGCTATTTTGATCAAAAAATAAATACTTGCCTCCATTAAAATGACGCATACACCCAGCATGTAATTTTTTAATATAACGCCCCACAAAATCGAATATCGGCGAGGTTTCTTCTGCTGCCACAAAAGGATTAACTCGCCACCCTGAAGAGCCTAGAGCAACGCATAAAGTATGTGAGTACGGGTTATGGTAGGTTAAAAATAAAATGCTCTTATTTTGATCAATGGCTTGTAAGCTTGCTTTATCAAAAGTGACATATTTTTTAACCCATGCTTCATCAAAAGATGCATTTTTAAAAATATTAAGACAAAAAATAGCATGATCAGCTAGACGTTTATGCCAAAATTGTCGCCACTCTGTTGCAGATAAAGACTGACCTGTATCACTGACTGCTTGTTTAACTAAAGGTTCTTCATGACTAATCGGACTAAAGCCATAATTCGCCAGTAAGGGAGCCAAATAATAGGCAATGGAATAAGGAAATTTAGATATTAAAGAAAGACAGCGTAAAAAAGAACGATAGCAACGCCCTAAAGCAGATAGCTCCATAAATACTCACTTAAAAAAAATAATTAACACTCTGAAAATAGCTTGCTTAAGATGCATCCCAAGTATGTGGAAGACTCACAAAACCTTGCTCAAGGCCCTGTTGCGTAACACAAAGTTCTGCTACATGCTCTGCATGATCATATACATGCAGTGCCCGTTCACAGGCCAAAAATAAATTAACATAATACTCACCTTTCAATAAAGGGCAGTTAGGAATAACGAGAGTGGCATAGCCAGTGCCATCTTCAGCTTGGCTTAATACGACATCATCATTTTTTGAGCTAGCACTGGATACTAAGGTTTCATTTTTTGTCACAATGGCGACTGCAACTGAGGGAGTAGGTAAGCTTACATCGGCAGTAAAAAATATCTTAATAGACAAGGTGCTTTGCAAGGATTGTAATGCAAGAACCTTACTTAACTTATTATCTGCCCGACATTCCACTTTAGTGATCCGAGCGCTACCAGGTGTTGAATTATGAGTATTAATCGTAAAGCTTTCAGTTTGTGTTTGTTCCGCTGACTGTCCAGCCAAAAACAAATCATAAGCACTAATAACAGTTGGTGGCTCATCTATTTTTTCAATCACGCCACGATTAAGCCAAATCGCTCGATCACAAATCGCTTCGATATGATAAAGAGAATGCGAACAAAATAAGATGGTCTTACCCGCTGCTTTCAATTGCATAATACGGTCAAATGATTTTCTTGCAAAAGCACCATCACCGACGGACAAGGCCTCATCTATGATTAAAATATCAGGGTCTACACTCGTGGCGACAGAAAACGCCAAACGAACATACATACCACTAGAATAAGTTTTGACAGGTTGGTCAATAAAATCACCAATACCAGAAAACTCGACAATATCATCAAAGCGCTCGCCAATTTCAGTATCAGACAATCCTAAAATAGCAGCATTCATCCAAACATTCTCACGGCCACTAAACTCAGGGTTAAAGCCTGCCCCGAGTTCTAGCAATGCTGCAATTCTGCCATTAACGGTAATATCACCTGCACTAGGAGTTAAAGTACCGCAAATCAACTGTAATAAGGTCGATTTACCAGCACCATTACAACCAACGATACCAATGACTTCGCCAGCATTAATCTCTAGGTTAATATTACGTAACGCCCAAAAATCTTGGTAAAAATTACGTTTACCTCGCCACACAAACTGCTTCAAACGATCCACTGGTTGTGCATACAATTGATAGCATTTATCAACACTTTTAAGGCTAACCACAGAATCATAAGACATCAGCAAACCCCTTCCTTGTTTTACTAAACCAAAACCAGCCACTCCAAGCGAAAATAATGGCAATAAGACTGTAATAACCCAATTTGACCCAATCAGGTTGGCCAGCACTAATTAACACAGTACGCACTTGGTCGACAATCAAAGTTAACGGATTAAGATATAAATACTGAGCAATGGATTCTGGTAGTGCTGATAAGGAATAAAAAATAGGGCACATAAACAATAAGACTGTCATTAACATACCGATTACCTGGCCAATATCGCGCACAAACACGCCTAAAGACGCTAAAAACCAAGATAATCCCATGATTAATAATAAAAATGGCAACATAATAACGGGTAACCAAAGCATCGAAATGCTAAAAGGGTGTCCCAGAATGGCTAAAAAAATAAATAACACCAAAAAACTGATAGCGGCATGAAAAACGGCACTTCCTAAAGAAACCCAAGGCAATATTTCTAACGGAAAAATAACCTTTTTGACATAATTAACATTATTTAAAATAAGTGAAGGTGCCTGAGTAATACTTTCAGAAAAGAGATTAAAGACAATAAGCCCTGAAAATAGCATTACTGCAAATTCATAAGGGTCTGAACTACCGCCGCCCCAACGTGCTTTAAAAACAATGCTAAACACGAAAGTATAAATAGTAAGCATGATAATCGGGGTAATAAACGACCATAATAAACCAAAGAATGAGCCACGATAACGCCCGATCACTTCGCGTTTTATCATTCTAAAAATTAAAGGATAGTGTTGTTTAAGGCACAAAACAAAGCCAAATAGGGAGGAACTTAAGGACATTAATACAGGGGAAGTAAAAGTAAAAGGAAGACTAGCGTTAAGGTGTTTTTAATGCCTTTCTTAAGTTTTTTAAACGATCAATCACCTGTTGTTTGCTTTCACCAGGTTTGGCATGTTTCTTAATCTCCTTTTGGGTGACGTATTTAGGGGATTTATGTTCTATAGGTGATTTTTTACGACTAAATATAACGACATCATTTTCGAGAGATACGTGGTATTCAGGTAGGTGGTTGGTTTCAGATAATGATTTAATATTAAATTTTAATTTTCTTAAAGGTGTTACCGTCCCTAACTTATCTCGTAGAGTTTCTATTTTTATTTTCCAAGTAGATTGGTTACCACAGTGCTTTCTCGCTAACTCATATAATCTCCGTTCTGTTGGTTTTCTGAGTCTGAAATACTCTTTATCTATCGTAAGTACCTCATTACCTAAAATAGAATTATAAAACCAATCAGAAAGCTTAACTTCAAGAGCAATTGCTTTTCCTTTATCATCTTCTTTAATCACTTCCCAACTATCTATTAACCCAAATTCTTTAGTAATTTCAGTACTTTTAGTTTTTATATTGGTTTGAATCACTGTTCCATTAAGTCGCTCTAATGCTTCTTTTATCCGCTTATATTGACACCCTCCAGTACTTTTATTAGTTGATATAAAATAATTGTAACTGGTAAACCTAATAGTTTGTGAAGTAGGTTCCCCCAAATTTTTAGCATTCATCAAAGAACTAGCTAAATATAATAATATATCCTTATCAAAAATAGTTGCCAATCCCGTATAACTTGGCTTTATTTTTATTTTTACACCATTTCTTTCATATACCAACATACGATAATCTGGTTTTTTTGAAAGCGAAAATACAGGGTGTTCCATACTAGCAAAATCATCTTTAAAACTATCAAAAACATCACACATAAAAAAGTCTGTCTGTAAGTGTCTATTAGGTAATAAAGTTGATTTCATAGTATCGGTATATCAGGAACGTTTTTTTACTATTCTACCTCATTTTATATCGGTATATCGAGAACAATACTATCGGTATAGTTGGAACGCACTATCGGTATAGTTGGAACGCACTATCGGTATAGTTGGAACGCACTATCGGTATAGTTGGAACGCACTATCGGTATAGTTGGAACACTTAATAAATTGTATCCCTTGTATATCAACGTATACAGAGCATTTTTTTGTTCTGTAACATATATATAACTATCTTTTAACTATATATAACTTAGCAAAAATTTAATTTAGTAAAATTTTATTGGTATAT